>NZ_VOZO01000020.1:0-22786 GCF_013419715.1 Acinetobacter sp. YH12063
CTAGACAAAATGACACCAAATGAGTTTTACTATGATCAGCTACCCCAACAAAACAAGGTGGCTTAACTAGAGCGGAATATCACTTATAAATACGCTTTTAGTTGTTCAAACAAGTGGAACCACCTCTGTTTGTAATGATATTTTATAAAATTCAATATTAGATCTGCAGAGAAAAACTTATCAAACTAAGTATTGGCTAGTCTTTTTCTTCGAAAAACTTATCAAACGAAGTATTAAGTTAATCTTTTTCTTCAACTTCTTCCTTAAACTCAAACAAATCATTCATCGTACAGTTAAAGTACTTACACAACTTATCGGCGACTGGTAATTCAATACGTACAGCACGGTCATAATACATACTTGTGAGCGTGTTGCGATTGATACCTGTTGCATGCACCACTTCACTTAATTTTAAAATTTTTCTATCGCCCATGAGGCTAGATAACTTACAAGTAATCATATTTAAATTAATTTACAAAAAATAACTTGCTGTGGGTTATTTGAAGTTGTTGACTGAGTAATACTTTGCTAAAATTAACCTACAGCAGGTTATTACAACTTATAGAAAGTATATTTTATCCATTTCAACTAAATTATAACTTTTTAAATATAAGGATTGAACCTGCATTAGATTATTTTGTGGAGATGACCGCCGTGTTACCAAATGAGTTATTGATCAGCCAGCAAGCTCGTGACTTAGGAAATCAATTAATTAAAGAAATGAACATCAATAGAAGTTATGGAATGGCTAATTTTCTTGGAGTAAATACTTGCTATGATAATCATCAGGCTGTACTTATTTGGACATTTCAACTGCTTGAAAGGGAACCTGCCTTAAATGAATTAGCAGAAATTAAAAAATATTTTCTTTTAATCTTTCCAGATAGTGTTTATCAATTAGCCTAAGTTGTTTTTAAAATTAATTTATTAAATAAAAAGCACTAAATCAAAGAAAGCTTTATTTAAAAATACCTATTAATTCAAAAACATACCATTTACTGAATATATGAAGCATAGGTTCCTGCTCTATCACTCACTCGTACTAAAATTACATCGCTCTTTTTACTGATACTAAACAATTTATGTCCACGCCACGTTCTGCGGCTTCGAGGGCTAGTTTTTGTTGAACCACTGAGAACAAGGACAACAAACTGCCTACTATATTTTCCCGGAGAGTGGTGTAGGAACTTTTTCATTATTGCTAATCATATCAGCGACAACATCAGCAACGAGCTCCTCTATTCCTGAGAATGCTTTAGACTGATCCGCATCAAGCCAAGACAATGATGGAAACTCAGCACATCATTCGTTTAAGACCTATTTTAATGACGGCACTGGTCGCAAGTTTAGGTTTTATTCCAATGGCGTTAAACACTGGAATTGGTGCAGAAGTACAACGACCACTAGCAACAGTTGTTATCGGCGGTATTGTATCTTCTACAATTTTAACTTTGTTTGTATTGCCTATTTTATATCAATGGGCGCATGGCTCTGAGAGTAGCAAACAGCAATCCGACGAAATTTAAAATCAAAAAAAGCAGCTTAATTACTAGGTTATGCCTAATTAAGCTGCTTTTAATATTGTATGCCCAACATTTTATTGATAAAGCTTACTGCGCTTCATCCCGACAATTTTCATTTAAAAACTCAAACTCTATCGTTGTATGCGATAAATGATAGGAAGATAATTTAGCTGCAACTTCTTGTTTAAGCCTAATTAATTCTTTAACGTCAAAGTTGTCACTCAGCTCAAGGTGCGCTGTTAAAACGTGACTTTCACCATCTAGTGACCAAAAGTGCATGTGGTGGATACCATTAACTTCAGGAAATTCCATTAGTGATAGTTTAATACGCTTTTGAGTCTCTTTATCGGGTGCAGCTTGAAGAAATAAAACGAGTGTTGATTTCAGGTTTTTGAAAACATTAAACAAGATGAACAGCGTGAACCCTATTGATAAAAGGGGATCTAATATCGGCAGTTCAGCGAACAACAGTACGATAGAGACTATAAGAACGGCAACCCATCCAAGTACATCTTCAAGAAGGTGCCATGTCAGCACTTTCTCATTTAATGTTTCACCCGCTTTTAATTTTAATACAGCATATCCGTTAACGGCAACGCCGAGTATCGCTAGCCCTAACATCCCCTCGACTACAGGCATTTCAGGATTGGACAGCTTTGGAATTGCTTCAAATAAAATCCAAATTGAGCCAATGATTAAAACAATACTGTTTATCAATGCGCCAAAGAGAGTAAGTCTACGATAACCATAACTAAACTTATCTGATGCTTCTTTATCTGAAAAACGACTTAAAATCCACGCAAAACCTATTGAAAGACTATCACCAAGATCGTGAACTGCATCTGCCATTATCGCCGTACTGTTAGTGAGCCAACCACCTATAAATTCGATAATAGTGAATGTCACATTAAGGAAAAATGCCCAACCAATACGGTCATCTTTACCATGTTGATGACTATGATTATGGTTGTGCATTTTGTACCTCTAGTACTTTTCTATTTCTTAGTTTTGATACATTCATATTAATCAAGTGACGTATCAAGCGTTGATATATCCAGCGTTTGAACCCCGACAAGTTAGTCCCTTTTTCGAGATAGAACTCATCAGGGGAATCATAAAGCCCAAAGTCATCATGAATACCTTCTTTTTGAATATAGGTATTTTCTCCACGCCAATCTGTATCTGGTGATGAAAAGCACTTTGTTGCAACACCATAACCACAAAAATCATCTTTTACTTGGTCAAATTTCTCCTGTAGAGAGCTTAAGTATTGCTCATCCAATATAAAGCCCTCTAAGTTTATCCAACGCCCTTCAAAGTAAACTTCTACCCAACTATGAATGATGTATTTAGGTGCTAACCAAAATACATAGCTTGGGATAGCACCTTTTTGTAGTTGCTGGTCTATGGTAAACCCATGAAATCGGCATTGAATGCCTAGTCCACGCAATAGTGCCATTAACAGATTACCCTTAGTATTACATTGTCCATAACCATCTGCTAGCACATCGCTTGCTGCAATATCATCGCTTTCATTATAACCAAAGAAAATCTCATCTTTTACAAACTGATAAGCGGCACCAATTTTGTTGAAGTTATCCAAGTTTTTCCACCTACGTTGATCGATCAAGGATTGGATATCTTTGTGTTCAAAATTAACGATATTCGTATTGTTTAAATATTTCTCAGTCATTTTTTATATATCCTTTTCGTTGCATACTTATACTATAGACTCTATAGTAACTATAGAGTCAAATGTCTGGGGGAAATTGATGAAAATAGGCGAATTGTCAAAAAAATCGGGCTGTTCAATACAAACGATTAGATATTATGAAAGAGAAGGATTTCTGTTAAATCCAAATCGTTCAGAAGGTAATTTCAGGCTGTATGATAGCAAAGCACTTAAACAATTGGAATTCGTAAAGCATTGTCGCAGCCTAGATATATCACTCAATGATATTAAACGTCTTATCGAATTAAAAAATAAGCCAGAAGAAAGCTGCTCTAGCGTTAATGCATTAATTGATCAGCAACTTGCACTAGTGAATAAACGCATGAAAGAATTAAGGGCGCTTAAAGCTGAATTACAACAAATGGCTAGTGCTTGTGGTTCGAACAACCCAACATACTCATTATATTCTGCTGACCATGTAACACGGCAAGTATATTGTTTACTATCCATTTGAAACCCCATAATGTTTTAAGTCTATGTATAAAAGTACGATTTTCACTTAGCAGTACTTAAATAATCACCCCACCACTGCATCATTTCAGTCCGCTGGGCTAAATAGTCAGCGTGATTATAGCTGGCACGGGTACGGTTCTTATCAATATGTGAAAGTTGTGCCTCAATCCAGTTATCCTGGAACAAACCTGAGTCATTCAAAATGGTACTAAAAGTGGAACGTAGTCCATGAGAGGATAATTGATGTTTTCCATAGCCCATCTTACGTATAGCCATATTTAATGTATTAAAATGAATCGGTTGATTATGTTTCCGTGGGCTAGCAAAAATGTACTTTTCACCGTATGACCATTGCATGACGTCTTTTAAAATATCTAAAGCCTGATCTGAAAGTGGAACTAAGAAGTCGGGAATCTCATGGCCTAATATGACTTTTCGTCGAAACTGTTTAATATGCAAGGCAGGTATTTTCCAGACTTTTTCATTTAAATCAAAATGATGAGGCTCAGCCAATAACAATTCAGCCCCTCGCACGCCAGTATGTAATTTGAACAGCAGTGCTTTTTTAATAATCGGATGGGCATCCAATTTTTGTAATTTATACTTAAAATCAGATATATCCTCCGCTTTCAAATACGGATAATTTTTCTTGATTTTACTGTTAATGGCGATTTTATTTAAACCATGCGCGATGTTGAATTCACAATAACCCATCGCTACAGCGTAGTCATAAATTTGGTTCAAATAACTACAAGCTTTCTTGACAGGTTCTTTTACTTGGCGTCCCTCTATTTTTTTGATTACTGAAACCAGGTCATAACGCTTGATGTTTTGAAAAGGTAGATCCTGAAGGTCTGGATAAATATCTTGCTGTAAGCATCTTTCTGCTAACTGTAGTACACCACAGCGGGGTAGATCGTTGAAGGCATTTTTCAGTTTGAACTGTAACCACTCCTCCCCGACCTTACCAAAGGTGATGACATTAGAGGCAGTATCTTGTTCAAAACAGAAATCATTGTCTTTAAAGTCATCTCTGACTTGTCGTGCCTTTTTCAGCGATAAATCAGGATAACGACCTAACTGAATGCGTCGACGTTTTTTAGTTTGTGGATCTGTATAGCGATAGCACCAAGATTTTCTTCCACTCGGCTCAATCTTCAGGCTAAGCCCATCTTCATCGGATAAAAAACTGGTTTTTTCCTTACAATGAGCTTGGCGAACTTTAATTTCAGTAAGACTCATGGAATTTAAATGAAACCTAACAATGGGTTGATTGGATCAATTATATCAAAATAGAACGCTTTATGTATGATGCGTACACTACGCATCATATATATTTGTAATATATTGTTTTATATATTTAATATTTTAAGTATTTGTATTTTAGTAACCATTATAAGTACCACCTCTTCTTTAAGTTCCCAACAACTCACTTTTTCTGTCATCAATGTTAAATAAGTCTTGTGCTTTAAATTCTTAGATGACCTCCTCTACCCTTTATTATCATTTTTATAAAAGTAACTATATGTACTCATTAAAATTTGTAGAGCTCAAAAACAAAAAAGACCGCTATATAGCAGTCTTTTAACTTAATTAAATAATAATTAATTCATTTTCATCATAAGTGCATAAGCATCACGTTTGTTTTGACGCAATGATTCTATCTCGGACTTCGTCAGCTGTTTTACGAGAGTAATTAACTATAACTAAAAATATAGACAAATATTTGCATAAGTTCTCATTTTGTCTATGTCGATTCAGTAGTGGCAAGGTGGGTATTTATTAGAGATTTAAATGATTATCTTTTGTATTTTAGGTGAGTGTCTTGGTATATTAGCATCCATATCTATTGATTATCCAATCCCTTAACCTAGGCATGACTTTGTGAAATTAACACGCATCCACCATTGTAAAAACTTGAATGTGCAAAAGTACAAACAGCTTGAGAAACAAGCTGTTTTACTTGGTCGTATTCGTAGCGAGGTGTGGGCTAAATATGGTGCTATTTCAGGTTTGAATATCAGTGACAGAGCTATTCGTGATGCGTGGATGAAAGAAAGTCGTGACTTTGGTGTTTCTGCAAATGCGTGGAAAGAAACGCTACGTGATTGCATAGGTGATATTAAAGCCTATCGAGAAGCATCAAAAGACAAAGTAAAGCAGGCGATCCGAAAACGCACCTCCTGTAATAATGAACAAAAAAGACTATACACCTTGCTTAAAAAAGATGAATGGATGACTGATAATTTCCTCCATCGTCAAATGCGTAATCACTTTAAGCATGGTGTTAATCACACACATAATCAAATTATTGTTCGTGCGGATATGTGTAAAACCTTTGAGTTAAATGGTCAATGTTGGCTTAAAGTACCAAGCCTAATCCCTCGACAAACCATTAAAATCCCATTAAATACGACTGTTGATTTTGCGCCACAAGGCACACTTAGAATCATTCTAAAAAACGGTAATGTTGAAGTTCACTCAACTTATGATGCAGTTGAAACACAGGATTGTGGTCAGGAAACCGTAGGTGTTGATAAAGGGTACTCAGAAGCTTTTGTGGACTCTGATGGCGATGTATATGGGAGTGGTCTAGGCAAGCTGATCTCAAGTGAATCAGATTATTTAAATCAAAAGTACAAGCACAGAAACAAGCTCAGAGCGATTGCTAAAGCTAAACCACACAAGAAACAGAAAATTGAGTTAAATAATCTAGGTCGAAAAAAACTAGATAAGCGACAAGATACTCAAAAAGCAAAGCTCAAAACATTAATATTTACAGCAACTCACAAGTTGGTTGATAAAGCCAAAGTGATTGTTGCGGAAGATTTAACATCCCCAATTCAAAGTAAACGCAACTATGGCAAAAACACCAATAGACGCTTAAATACATGGGCTAAAGGTTTGTTAGCTAATGCCCTAACTTCTATATCTCACCGTAGAGGTTCTACGGTGCATCTAGTCAATTCTGCATATACTTCGCAAAGTGATTCTTTCTTGCATGGCCTTTTAATAGGTACACGTAAGGGAGATCGTTTTCACCGTTTCAATGGGGAAGTTGTGCAAGCTGATTGGAATGCTGCGAGAAACGTGCTTGCAAGATTAAACGACAATGAGATAAGTCGTTATACGCCTTACAAAACTGTAAAGCGTATATTGCAAGAACGGACTGACCGCTACAAGTCGGAACTGACCGACTCAGGCTCTAGTTACACGCTTGGCAACAAGACATTAACAGAGTGCGAATTAGTCCTTGAGTATGTTTGAATACATTTTAAGGAACAGTAGGATAAAAACATGCACTTATTTAAATTAACTGACGAACAACTCGCACAAATTCTTATCCCGAAACGATTTGTACCACCTACTCCACCTGAACATGAAGGCAAGAATATGGTCTATGTATTTGATAGTGAGGATAAGTTTGAACTGACTTATGATGAGCTGGTGGAAATCATTAGCAAAGCTAGAATGGCTGGTCCGAAGTTGATACCTGTCTTAGGCACCGTGAATTAAATTGTGCAGTGTTCGCACGCCACTTGAAACATAACTTGATTGGAAATGAATTTGGGCTGAGAAAAATTCAGTTCAAATTTAACCTGACGGGCACACTAAAAAATGGGTAATTGTCAGATCGAGTTTGGACTACAACACTTTAGCTCATCGATTTACCATACCGCTAATCTTCACACCATTTTCGTAAATCCAGCGATCAAACTGTGATACTACATTCCGCTTATTAATCCAAGTCAGCATGGTGCTTTTCATAAAGGCAGTTTACTTATAAACAGGGAAATTTCTAAACAATTCCCCTTTAACATGCTTAGGCTATTTGATCCAGAGTTCATCTTTTTGCATCATTTTTAACATTAAATTAAATATAACCAGCGGAGTAACATTTTTTTTGTTAGAGCCGACAACTCTTTGAAAACTAAATTTAACGGTTCGCTCAGGAGCATCCAAATTAACTGGGTAGTTTTGTTTTTCTAAATACAGATGATCTCCTAACATTGGCTCTATACCAGTAATAAAATTAACAATTTGTTGCTCATCACCTTTCATTCGGCATTGAAAATGTAGAAAATTCTTACGCAGTTTTCCAAATAATAATAATATTTTAAGCGCCTTAACCATGTTCTTTTCTTTCAGTGCATCTTGCTGCCTATCATCTTTATAATGAAAATCAAGGAGAGGAATTATTTCATCTGGACGAGTCAGTTTTTTAGCCTTTTCGTAAAGTTCATCAAACCAACTCTCTTCTAAATTCTTACTATAAACATAATTCGTTTTTAAATTAAATTTTTGGCGATCCATCCATTTAGTGCTCATCCATTGACATCGTTGCATCCATTCTTGAGCTTGGGTATCTTCGCTTAATCGACCTTCTCTAAAACTTATCAAACGTTGAAAAGGTGTCAGAGTACTCTTCTCTATACTAAACTTCTTTTCTTGTCGGCCAGCCATCGTAACTGGCTGTGTTTGCTGATAAGAATTAAACCATTTCTGCTGCTGAGTATAACGATTTAGGTTTATGTAGTCTGTACTTGACTTCACTGGACTAAAACACTGTTCTAATACTTTTTTTGAAATGATACACGGCGAATTATAAATTCGATCGACTGCTAATAAATCCAAAACATGAAGGTAATTTGAAGCCGTTTGCTCAATACTGCTATGCCCCATCCAAGAGGCGAGCACCTGCCATTTATGTTGAATAATCTCTTCTTGAGCACGTGCTTTCATACCAAACAATAAATCCCTCATCTTTTTTGCTTTTACCCAAGGACAATCTGTGTAGGTCTTGATCATTTCTTTTGAACCGAGCAAAGTTATTGCTAGATAGTTAGCAGCACTGTGGCGTAATGTATGAAAACTAAAGCCATGATGCATACCTAATATTTGACTAAACAAATCTACTGTAATTTTGCTGATACATTGATCAGTTAATACACGATGATTCACACTAAAAAGTAGATCATCCTGCTGATTAACCAAATATTGCTCATAACGATGTTGTATGTAACGTTGTACTACTAAAAACTCATGTTCTGACAATGCAATTTTCAATGGTATTTGACGATTCGCACTTCGCGTTTTCAGACGGCGATATGAATTGTCTTGGATATGAAGCGTGATATTATTAAAAACTGTATTTTCTTTTTCTTTATAAAGTAGCTCTGGGCAAATAATATCTTGTATTTTAAGACAACGAACTTCATTTAATCGAAGTCCAGTTCTATAACTTAGTAAATACATCAGCTTTAAACAACTCAGATGATCGACCCACTCTGATGCCGTTGGCTCTTGACTTAAATTTTCTAGTTTTTCCAATAATTTGCCAAATAGCAAAGGACTCACTAGCCGTGCATTGCAAATTTGTAAATGCTTAAAACTTGAATTCTGTAACACCAATACCCCTGGAGCATCATAATTCTCTATACAGAATTGATGAAAATCTTTTAGGCGACCAAAACGGTATTCTGCGCTTTGGTGCATCTTACGAGAGGTTTTTCCTTTCACCGAATCTCGTTGAACTGCTTTTTCATCACGTTCACTGCTGTATTTCAATAGCTGCCGATATAAATCCTCATAGTCATCTATGGATTGTTGCTTTAAATCTAATTTATTGAGCCAAATCTCAAATATAAATTCTTTGCCAAACGATCCTAAGTAGCTTTCAATAGTTGATAATTGAAGCCCTCGTTTTTTTAAATGCATTAACCAGTGAATTAAGCGTAGTTGAGCATCAATTAAAGACTTTTCCTCCGTATTAGCATCAACTATCTTCTCCTCTAACACCCTTCTAGTTTCTTGCCAAAAACGTAGCGTGCGTTCTTCTTTATTCCTCTTTTTATCTAAACGCTCAACTTTTTGACCTTTACGTTTCTTTTGACCAAACAACATCAACTCATACGGAATCGTTTGTAATTTGCTTTGAACAGTCGGAACTTCAGGAAGTAACTGCTCTTGTTCAAAATGAATAGGGCGATTATCTGGTTCTGTGACTTGATTGTAATCATTATTCCACAGCAATCTAAATTCGGATGGCCTTAAAGCAACAGTATTAATCTCTTGCTGAAGCACATTACTCAAAAATATATCTATGCTGAGGTTTGGATTAAATTCGAGTACCATTTGCACATCATTAAATGCACGAAATCCACGGCGTTTAATTTGATATTGCAGATCCCCAAGACTTTTTTTCCTGCCTATCTTACTCAAGCTTTCTAAAATACAATCTTCAACTGAATGTTGCAGACAAAATTCTTTCTGAGCAGCTTTCAACTTTTTTAAATATTGCAAAATGAACTGCGCATATGGGTTAAAAAAAACATGTTTCCATTGGTACAACTTTCCCTGTTCTACATCGTTGCCATATTGAGAGTTTTCAACACGATAATGTAGTAACAATGGATTAGTGATTTTTTTGTAGTCCGAATGGTATAACCGAAAACAATTCAGATCTGTACCAAGCTCAATGGCCTCCTGCAATTGCTTCTGAATAGCAATCAAATGCTGTTCATCTGCACAGCCTGAAATATATATAAAACTTAAGCATAAATTTCCCCATAAGTACTTTGGTTCATTCCAATATTCAAATGAATCTTGCCAATACTGCCTTAATTCCTTAAGTACATGGATATGTAGATGCCCCTGTTCTAACCGTGACTCTGTACTCTCAATTTTTCTAGGCAGTACGATCCGTTTAGTATGTGGATTTAGCTTAATTCTGTATGATTTTTTATCTACATTCTGGTTGAATTGCTTCCTTCTTTTATTAAATTCATCTTCAGTAAATTGCATCAGTTTTGATTGTTCGTCTCGGCTCAACTTTTGACTCAAACAATCAACACTATCTTTAATGTCATGCCATTTTTCAGCGATCTGCTGATCAAGTTTTTGCTGCATTTCTTTCGTCAATACTTCAGGTGGAGAAGGCTGTCTATCTAGCGACTTTTTCACCATTTTATGAATATCAACAAATAGATCATCTAGTTGTGGTTTTATTAGTTCTTTGATTTTTTGCATACAACTATTTTCGCTCTAAGTGTTTAATCGATAAAGATTTGACATTATCTTGCAATTGCTGGCGGGCTTGCTGTACATAGACATTCGGGATAAGTGAAGAATGCGGATGAAAAGCCTCTCGGTCACGTTGGTCATGACCATACAGGGCCTGAATTAAGTGAAAAGCTAATGCTGGTTTACCCTCTTGCTGCTCATGCATCAAAAAGTTCATGTCAAAATGACGTAACCAATTCGAATACATATTCTTTGGAAAGACTCCTTGCATATATGAATTCACCCATTTTCTCGATAAAGGGATTAACTTAATTTTCCTGCTCTGCCATTCTTTGACAGTTATCGGCAAGATATCTTTACTAAAAATGACCTTACCAAAAAGATCATTTACAGTTATCTTCTTCTTTGCAAAGACTTGTCTAAAAAATGAACCGTACGCTTCAATAATTTGTTCTAAAAAGGCAGTGTAATTTTGCAGTGTTTTTATGAAAAAATCAGATAAAGGGATAAAACGACCATCTTTTCTTGCTTTACTATTTTTTTTATCATTCACATATAAAAGCTTGAGCTCAACACAATAATCATCCAAATTCCCCAACAGGTTTTTTTTAGGCCGACTTGCCAAACTCAACAAACTGATATGCCACATCCAACACGCATATGCATTAAGTTGATTAATAATGTGCTTATCTTCTTGGATGTTTTCGTGACAATGTCTATGTAAAATATGGAATTGCTCTTTCACAAAATTGGGTTCAAGTGCCAGTTGGCTCCCTATCCTTCCTATAGATAATGCAGATTGCACTTTGAATTGTTGTTGCAATATTTTTAGTTCAGCCGTGTCTTCAGTAAAATGTGTGGAATGTGGTGTAAGTGCTTTTTCTAAAAAGGCTAGATATGTGCTACTGAGTTGAGTTTTCGGTAGCCCGCCATAATAGATACCAGGCATGTGATGCTGACTATCCCGCCCAGCAATTACATGAGCAAGATATTCATTATATGTTTCATAATATATATGAAAATATAATTGAGCCTGCAGTTTTTCTACAGTGATCGAACCTACAAACCGATTATCAAGCCAATTCTTAAGTTTCGTATTAATGTGTGTTGATGAAATTAGTGGATTCGATGCTTGTTCTATATAGTCAAACCAAGCAGAAGGTAAATGTAGTTGATGTGTCATCACTTCATTCCACCGCACATGATTTAAGCTCTTAATCTTCTGCTCTGTAATTTTAAGATTTAATTTGAGTAAATATTCGCGACGTCTACTTGAACCATTCTGGATCAAAATTCCATCTTGAATAAGCTCGTTAAAATCCATCAGTGCGACGGGTGATAATCCCGTCAAAAGTGACAATAAACATGCTGCAGCGATTGCAGCATCCCTCCAGTGCCCGGATAACTCGGTTCTCAACACATAAACAATTTGCTTCAGTATATCTGGCGCCAAATAATGTGGATTTGTAACAAAAGGAGCATGACGGCGCTGGCGATGCCGCATTAGATGCGTCGCATTATCGCTGAGTATATAATTTAAATTTTTAGACTTTTCATCTTCTGAATAAAACTCCATTTCAGGATCTAATAGATCAACTTCACCCTCTTCATCTTTGTGAAGAGCGGCATCATAAATACTAATCTTTGCGTTATGTCCAATATCTACTTGCTTACCCGTTTTAATTTCACGAAATTTTTTGAGTTCATTTTTCGTCGGCCATTGCAAAACTTTGCTTTTTTTTGACTTACGCTGACGATGAACTACACGACGATCATCTAGTCTTTTAAAAATTATTAATAGAGCCGATAAATACTCTATGACTTGTACTTGTTCGAAATCTTTAATATTAAAAAGTTGATTACGATCCTCTTTTTTCAAATTACGTTCGTACGTGACATAACAATTTAGCAGCTTACTACATTCATGAAATAATTCAGCATGATTAGAATCCAGCACATATCGTGAGACATAGCGTAATAGGTCACAAACATGTTTTTGCTTATTCTCAGCTTTATCAATTTTTGCAAATTCTTGATACTGCCGATATGTTAAAAAACTCGCTTGTAGAATCAAATAACGTTGCGATGACAGCTCTTGTGTATTACTAGAATCTGGACATGCAAAAAAACTCACAGCAGCTAAAAAAGAATACTTACCGATCTGTCTGGAGCCTGATATATAGCTATAAATTTGTTGTGCTAATTTGTATAGAGCGTAGACATCTTTATACAAATCATCTGATAGATCGACAAATTGTGTATTTACAATATCATCACGTAATAGACAATAATCTTGTTGATATTTTTCTGCTAAATCTAAGAATTGCTCTTGTGTTTCAATGTTTGGCATATTCATTTTCGCTTAATATTTTTATCACGTTGCATTGTTTAAATTCATTGTGATCAGAACGATTTGGTAAAAGTTGATCCTTTATTGAATTCTTTGTTAGCTTAAAAAATCTTGCAAAAAATTTAGCATCCAGTTCTTTCTGAGCTTTTCTTTCAAAGCACAAGTGTTGTTGTGATTTTTCGATAAAATCATCAAGATTATGTATCAACTGTAAGATTGCAACATAATTAGAATGCACACGTAAGCCTGGCTCCGTTTGCATTAATAGCAATATTTTTTGCCAAATTTTCACATAGATTATTTTGAACTTTGCTTGTACTACTACTTTCTGGCTCTGTTTAATCTTTTTGATTTTCAGTAGTTCTGAGTTAATTTTTACTATCTTAAATTGAACATTTTGTCGCTCAAAGCAAAAGGGCATGATAAATTGCCCCATAAATATCTCTATATTTTTTACTAAATAGTCAAATTTTAACATTTTTATCGATATAAAAAATGAGCATATCTTTGTATATTAAAATTCATTTAATTTATCAACTAAATTTTCTCAAAATTACAATTATCAACAAATACATATGGTTTACTTATCATGGGTGGTCTAAATTTTAAGAATTCTTCCACTTTTTTTTAGTTTTCTGTTATTACATGAAACAATACCGTTGTATTACATTTTAGAAATGCTGTGTATGCAGCATTGATCAAAAAGATTCTCTGCTATACTTACTTCACGTGTAGCATCAATGGAGTTTCGAAATGCTCAGAACCACTGAACAGAAAAGAAAATATATTCAAGCGACACGTTCGCAAAACTATCAAGCCAGCCTAAAGCTTGAAGGCATTACAACGACAGCTCAAACAACTCAACAAAGTAAAGCTGAAATCTTGCAAAAATATAAGAAGTATTCGCAACCCGAATCTTAGTCAGGTGCATGTATGGATAAATATGGGGAAATGGGTGACAGCCTGTATTGTTACCCTGGCACAAATATCCTAAAGAACAAACTCAATATTCGTGATGAACAAATTTTAGAACAAGCTGAACTAGAACTGTCTGGATTGGCAAGTAACTTAATTGAATATGCTGAACCACCTTACGACTTACAATACTTAAAATCAATTCATGCGCAGCTCTTTGGCGACTTATACGACTGGGCAGGAAAGTTAAGACAAATCGATATTTCCAAAGGTGACACCCGTTTTTGTAATTTTTCCCGTATTGAAATTGAAACCAATAAACTACTCAAACCGCTTCAAGAAAAAAAATACTTTCAAGGCTTAGCACCACAACAACTGATTCCTCAACTTGCCGACTTGTATTGTGAGCTTAATGTCATACACCCATTCCGTGAAGGTAATGGACGTACACAACGGATTTTCTTTGAGCATCTGATTGCTCATTGTGGTTATGGTATTGATTGGTCTCGCATTGACTCTCAACAACAATGGATTCAAGCCAATATTGAAGGTTTTTATGGTAATTTAAATCCATTAATTAAGATTTTTGAAATATGCTTTATTCAAAATACCTAAAATTTAAGTAGTCGAAGCCCACAATCCTTAATGAGCCATCATCTTTGCTTCAATCCACTGATTAATTTCCCAAATAAACCAACAATCACGATTCTTAGAAATCTTAATACTCTTCGGGTAATTTAGGATCGTAATATTCAGATTACTTATCCAGAATTGAATAGATCGTTAACTTAGATAGACTTTTAAGCAATGTAACTTGCCGCATGTTTATCAACATATGTCTCAAAAAAGTCTGCCCATACATAGATTTATGGTGTTTAGTGCTTAAATTTCAGATTAATCTTCGTCTGATGACCTGAATGGATGTTACAGATTACATGCAGGTGAATTACTCTGTGGCTGTATCATGGCTTTTGTGCAATCCAATCCATTTGATCCGAATGTTCTCTTTTGCAATAAAGCAGCCTCTTCTGCTTTTCCTGAACCAACGAACTATGTCATTGATTTGATTCAACCGACAACAGTGATGCTGAATCAAATCTCCAAAGAAGGGATTAAATGCAAGAAATGTGGTAAGAAAAAGATAGGGGATGGAAGTTATTATCCGTCTAATTGGAACCAGCCCATGAGTCGAGATCAGTTGAGTAAGAATCATTTTAAATGAATAAGAGAAGGATGGCTTACCTCACTTCTCCGAATAACAATGCTATGCTTTTCAACCAAGGTTATAAATTGGCAACTACATTTCATTCTTCTTCATGCTGGTCCTATAGCCTGTAGACAATTACTACATCATTTGCATTCAATGCTCAATACAGCCTGTCAGCAGAACCGCAGCGATACTTTTTTTCGTGCATACATGTAGTGTTTAAATCCATTCATTTTTCAATGATCCTCTGCCGTTTATCACATTTATGGTCGATCTTTAACCTTGTGAAAAATGCACATACCGATCCCTTCAAACTGTCAAATTTATGTATGCATGACATTTAAAGAAAATTATCTGATCAATTTTTTTAGGTAAAATTCATCAAGAAAAAAGTTATTATTATTCATAACATCACCAATAACCACATAAAAACAATAATTTAATAAATTATTCTTCCAATTTTTTTATATTTAGTGTTATTACCTCTAAATCCATGTTTACCACCTTCTATTACATAAGTAATTTAGAAGTATCCACGATATAAATTGCTTGCCCTCACACCTCTCCCCTCTCACGCCCAAAAAATTAGTTCATCGCACTTTGCCGGGAAATGCAGCACGGATCTTGAGGAAGAAGTAGTCCGTGTCGCGGTATCCATAGGCCATCCGCTTAATGACTTTGATCCGGTTGTTCATGCCCTCCAGCACGCTGGTGTTCAGCCGGTGGAGGGCACTGGAAACGATACCCTCCATATATGGCTCCAGCTTCTTGGCAAATCGTACCAAAGCATCAATTCCGCTACCGAGGGCCATGCCGGCCCATTCCCGCCAGGCGCTTCTGGCCGTCGTCTCGCTTTCCGCAAACCATAGCGTCTTAAGTTGGTCCTTGAGCACGTACACCGTAGTCAAGAACGCATTGGCGGCCAGGAGTTCGTCCAGCTTGACCGCCTGCTCGGGCTCAAGGTTGTCAGCATTGCGTAACAGTATCCAACGGCTGCTTTTGATCACCTTGCGGGCGACCTTGTCATCTCGCAGTTGATTGGCCTGATCAACTCGCACTCTATCCATCACTTCGCGGCCATACTTAGCCACCACATGGAACAGGTCGTAGACCACCACCGCGTTGGGGCACTGGGCCTTCACTTCAAGATCGAAGGCTGAGTTCATGTCCATGGCCACTGCCTCGATCTGGTTCCGGGCATCGCCTAACCACTCGAAGAACGGCCGGATCGCCTCACGCGAGCGGCCCTCGCCAATCCACACCACTTGCTGGGTGTCGGCACAGGCGACCACCGTGGCGTAGCGATGACCCTTGTGCAAGGCGAATTCGTCCATCATCAGGCGGCGCAATCGACTTCGATCTGGCTCGTGCAAATCACGTTTGAGCCGCTCCATGTCAATAGTCTTGACTGTATGCCAATGCAAGCCCAAAAGATTGGCAACATGACTGACGGGCAGCATCTGTACTAATTTCTCAATCCAGTTGCGCAATGATTGCGTAATACGGGAGCGCGGTGGTAGCCAATCGATCCGCTCTCTGGTTGGACCGCATTGTGGACAACGCAGCCGCCGCACAGGTACATCCAACTCGACGCGATACTGCATAATTGGTGACTCGCGAACTCGGCGCCAATTGATGTCATGTACCAGGAAACAAGGGCAATCGCATCGGCTACAAATTGGCGTATGCTCCTCGTCGTGTGTAAGACGGATCAGCAAAGTCTGTTCATCTAGAAGCCCATGAGACGCTGGCGAAAAGCCCTTCCAGAACAGGCTCCAAACATCAGCGCTAGTCATGATCATGGACCGATTGCGCGCTATCGGTGCCTTGTAGCGCCAAGGCATCATGTTCTTCTTGGCTGAGATGGCGTCTGTTGGGATTGATGCAGGACAGACAAAGCACTGCTGTTGCGAGGATGAGGCAATAAGCGATGATCGGCCAGGTGGTACCAGTCGATAAAAGCGTAATAATGAGTGTCCCGATAATCCCTAACAGTAGTCCACCCAAACAGAAGTAGACTGCTGTAGCGGTCCCAGCGATATGATCGAAACCTCGAAGAGCGGCATTGGGTGCCACCGATACCGCAGTGGCGATACCAACACCCACGAGCCACATCGGGGCGATGAAGCCAAGCACCGAGACCGGTGCCAATGTCTCGCCAACAGCGAGCAACAGCGCTCCCGCCATCAGACACCCCATTCCCACTCGTAAGGTCTTCAGGCTTCCCCACCGGGGAATCAGTCGTCCCATGATTCGCGCTGTAGCCATCATAGCGATGGCCACTGTAGCAAATAGCAAGCTGAAGCTAAGTTGCGATAACCCTTGCCTCCCCATCATTAGCCAGGGGGCGGTCGAGAAAAAGACGAAAAAGCTGCCCATCCCCGCGCTGTAACAGAGCGTGTACAGCCAGAAGTTCAGGTGTTTCACAGGAGTCAATAGCTGCGACCACTGTAGGTCTGCCGTCCGGTGCCGCCGAGTCTCTGGCCAGAGTCGCCAGGCTGCGATAACAGCGCCTATCATTGCCATCCCTAGCAAGCCGAAGATTGCGCGCCATCCGAGCCACGCGTCGACCAGCGCTCCTAGCAGTGGGCCTATCGCAGGAACCATCGCAAGCATAGAGCCGAGCAAGCCATAGATGACGTTGCTTTCCTCACGGCCCGAATAGATGTCGCGTACCGTCGCGAAAGTGGAAACGAGACATGCCGAAGCGCCGCAGGCCTGAAGAACGCGGAAGCTCAGAAAAAGTTCTGGCGATGAAACTACGGTGAGGCCGAATGAAGCCGCAATATAGGCAATCCCGCCACCAAGTAAAACGGGGCGGCGACCCAGCCGATCCGACAGTGGGCCGAAGAGAAGCTGTCCGGCTCCAAGCAAAACCAGGTATGCCGTCAACGTCAGCTGGATCGTCCCTGCACCGGACCCAAGTGCATCCGCCATGAAAGGCACCACGGGCAGGTACATATCCATGCCCAGTGACGCCAGCAAATCGAATGGTGATAACAGCAATAGCGTGGCGGGAAGAGAATACCGCCAAGAAAAATCTTTTGAGCGCACGAAGCCATCTCCTTAAGTTAAGAATTTGGCGGCGCTCTTGCAGAGCAACTAGGTTCTTGAGAACGCCGCAACAACCGAAAACGAAGGTTGCTGCGGCTTACTTGTCTGCTTTCTTGGTAGCGCTCATGTGCGGGTTATCTCATGGATGAGTCCATATCGTAACAATCTTCACGCTAAAGTGCAAAGAACCAAAAAATTTATACTGAAAGGCAGATTAAGCCCGTTCGAGTTACATATAGCCGCATGCTATATTGAAAGCATTAAGAAAATATCCTCAATATTTATAGGATTTTTAAAGTATGAACTAATTTTCGAAGAACCCTTTCTAAGTAATGTGACCTATTAGGAAAAATGAAAATACTGAAATCTCCGTATCAACAATCAGTCAAAGTACATCCTGATGATTTTCTGTAACCGATACCCAAGGACTATACCTACCCTTCTGATGTGCTGTGCAACAAAGCCCTCCTTAGCCACACTATAGCTATAGATTAATTCCATTATTTTGTGATTTAATTAAATTATTCATTCTTAAGACCCAATTTAATGGATTTATATTTCACTAAACCAGAAGAAGTTGTGACTCTTTTAGGTGAGCGTTTACGTAAGCAACGACTCTTTCTGGAGATGTCTCAAGCTGAGGTAGCAGCACGCGCTGGTGTCGGCGTGAATACAGTTTCGAATCTTGAAGCGGGACGAAATGTATCTGTTGAAAATTTAGTCCGTATTGCAATGGTCTTGGGTCGATTAAACGAACTTCAGGAACTATTTAAACCTCAGCTTAACAGTGTGAATGACATTCTTCGCTATGAGAGTCAAAGTAAGCGCCACCGTATTAAGAGGAAGGGATAATGCTCAATAGACTTAATGTTTATTACAACGGTTGGGGCGAATCATGGTTATGGGGAACGCTGATTAGTTCAACAGCCACGACAGGTAGACCCACCATTGCTTTTGAATATAGTCCAGAAGCAATACAGCAAGGTGTTGAGCTCTCTTCTTACTTGCTGCCTTTAAAAGGTCTACCATTCAGACAAGGTTTTCCTACTCATCAAATGGGACTCCCAGGTCCAGTCTATGACGCTTTACCAGATGGTTGGGGCATGATGTTGATGGATCGATATTTCAAAAAAATTGGCTTAAATTCAGCACGAATTGGACCTTTGGAGCGTCTGACCTATATTAGTAGTCACGCAATGGGTGCCCTCTCCTTTGAACCTTGTGTTGCTGACATGCAAACCTCAGAAAATATCCCTTTACAACAACTGGCCCAGGAAGTTCAAGAAGTACTCAAAGGTGAAGGTGGTGAATTTCTACAGCATTTATTGGTCATGGGTGGCTCCCCTCAAGGTGCCAGACCAAAAGCGTTGGTTTACCGAGATCCTGTCAATTTAGAGTTTTCGACTCAAGATTCTGATCAACATGAAGCCTGGCTGATTAAGTTTCCTGCTCAGCAAGAGCATCCTGAAGTCTGCGCCATTGAAGCCGTCTATGCAGAATGTTTGCGACTTTGTGCAATTGAGACTCCAGATACCCATTTCTTTAATTTGCCCAATGGTTTAACGGCTTTTGCTTCTAAACGATTCGATCGTCAAAATGGTATGCGGATTCCAATGCAGAGTTTGGCTGCATATACAGGAGCAGACTATAAAGTTCCAGGTAGCCTAGACTATCGCAATTTTCTCCGGGCAACCTTGATGTGTACGCAAGATGTACGAGAAAGATTGCATGCTTTTAAACGTGCTGTGTTTAATGTGCTTTTCAATAATCGGGATGACCATACTAAGAACTTTTCATTTCTCATGGAGAAAAATGGTCAATGGAAATTGGCTCCAGCCTATGATGTGACCTTCTGCGAGGGTCCAGGTGGTTATCATCAAATGGACATTATGGGAGAAGCGCTCAATATTTCCCGAAATGACATACATAAACTCGGTACTTCAGAAGCTAATCTGACTACTCTAGAAGTCGATGAGATCATCTTGACCATGCGTGAAATTGCACTTCAATTTAGTCAAATTGCGCAGCGCCTGTATCCCCATCAAATTCGAGAATCTACCCTACAGATGATTCAATCACGGATTCAACAGAATATTGATTTTTTAACTGAAACCTAAGCGTAAATATAAACTAAGCGCCAACCATCAACTGCAAATAGACTTTGATATAGTTAGTCGCTACATAATCTGTAGAACCTGTGAATTAGCTCTCTTTATAATCACGAATATTAGATGGATCACCGCCAAGATATATTCTGCAAACGTGAAATCACTACATCCAGATCGAAAATCACTAAGAAAAAACTGTCACCAAAAAAAGGTCTGCACTATGGATAGATGCAGACCAAACTCTGGATAACTACCAGCACGAGAAATATGTCGCAATTTTGCATAGACATGAATTTGATAAAATCAGCCCAGAAAGCCAGAAATTCATAAAAACTATTTCATCAATCCCCTATAACTTAATCACGTTCATGGTCGATCTTAAATCTTGTGAAAAGTACTCATGCTGACCTAGCCAAACTGTAAAACTCATGTATTCATAGCCTTTAAATGAATCTTTCAATCGGTATATTTAAGGTAAAAACTAGTAATCAGAAGTTATTATCACCCCCATATAAAACAAGGATCAACTTAAAAACAATAACTTAGTAAATTATTCTTCCATTTTTTTTATATTTAGTGTTATTTACTGTAGTCATTAGAACACTCTTCTTTGGAATACTCTGAAGAAAACTGTAAGGTTGTAAACAGACCAAGTTACAGCGAGTAACTGATTCAGAAAAAGGCTGGTTGTATGGTGAAAGTTTAGAGTTACTGTTCTAATGTTTTAAACAAATGTTTTGTTAAAAAGGAGCAACATATGAAATTTCACATCGCTAATATGACTTGTGGTGGTTGTGCACGCGGCATTACTACCGCAATTAAAGAGCTCGACTCGAATGCCTCACTCGATATTGATTTACAAAACCGTATTATTGAAATCAACACAACGGTGAGTCAGGATCAAGTCATTGCCACTCTCAGTGAGCGTGGATTTACAGCTGATCCTGCTTAATCTCTGTTAGAGTAACAGTGGGAATTCCTTACCACTTTTACTCTCTTATTTTCCTCATCGTACAGATAAAACCTGTACTTGCTTGAAATAAAAGTAATCCCTGAATTCCACCTAATCTTGGTTCGAGCTGATCTTCGCATATAGAACTCAGCATATCTAAATGATAGAGATCGTATATGAGTACCGAAATGACTGATACGCCACACTACAGTGAAACATTAGAGATTGAGGGGATGACATGTGCTTCTTGTGTAGGCCGTGTGGAAAAAGCTTTAAAATCTGTTGAGGGTGTTGAATCGGCTCATGTAAATCTGGCTACCGAAAAAGCAGTCATTTATGCGCATCAACCACTTGATCGCGCTACTTTAATTAAAGCCGTAGAAAAAGCAGGCTACGAAGGGCTTTGTTGCATAAATATGTAAGCATCTGATTTAAATAAATTTAATTTTGGATCAAAAAACAATCAAAACTTTTAAAATCATATAGTTATGAAATCTTTGTGCAACAAAGCCAATGCGTAGTAGAAAGACGCGATTCCCACCTCCATTACCGTTTTGGTTCGAGCGTATTAGCCATTTCCGCTCGTTCAATTTAACGATCGTTGCGCAGATTCACATGTGTTCACCATACCGATTATCTAGCCCTTGTCCGGCTATGGCTGCCAGAAGAGTACGCCTCTCACGATTGATACCCCGCACCTTGCGGTGCCTCGTTACATTGTCGAAGGCGCTCTTTATTCAGCCTTCTAGATTCACCCGGTGACACGGGTGGTTCCCGCAGGGGGAACAACTTCATTAAGCGACTTCGTGTCGCACCTCTACCCAATTATTGCAAATCGGTAGATTGCCATCATCCAAATAGCGGCTTAAAGCTGGCCAACGCTTCAGAGTGTAATTGATGGCCTTGGCGGTGGGAGAACTCGATGGCACCGTCAGATGATGTTGGTTGAGCCATTCATATAGTTGTTGCATCACT
This sequence comes from Acinetobacter sp. YH12063, assembly GCF_013419715.1. Taxonomy (NCBI): domain Bacteria; kingdom Pseudomonadati; phylum Pseudomonadota; class Gammaproteobacteria; order Moraxellales; family Moraxellaceae; genus Acinetobacter; species Acinetobacter sp. YH12063. The sequence continues at coordinate 22,293 of NZ_VOZO01000020.1, forward strand.
GGTTGACTATGCTGTTGTCGGTATTCGCGGCGGTCTTCCGCTGTACCATCGGTCTTTTTCCTGAGCTCTGCTTCTATCGCATACAGTTTCTGAATCAGCACTAATGCCTGTTCAGCGACCTGACTTTTCCCAGTTACATGCAGTTCATGGAATTTACGACGTGCATGGGCCATGCAGCCCACCTCAATGACCTGGCCTGATTTAAAGCGTGCTTTATAACCACTGTAATCATCACAGACTAGATAACCCTGCCAGCCTTTCAAGAACTCTGCAGCATGCTGGCCTGAACGACTATCCTGAAAGTCATAGATCACCGCCTGAACTGGATTGTACTGTGTAGTGGCATAGGCCCAGACATAACCTTTCTGGCACTGTTGCAAATAGTCGGTGGTGATAAACTTATCATCCCCTTTTGCTGATGGAGCTGCACATGAACCCATTCAAAGGCCGGCATTTTCAGCGTGACATCATTCTGTGGGCCGTACGCTGGTACT